>CBDCAZ010000001.1:0-32066 GCA_965214095.1 Candidatus Poribacteria bacterium
ACCGAAAGCTGCATGTGAGAGATTTGCGATTGCCAAAAATGCGCAATTTTCGGTTGCCATTGACAGCGGGCTAGCGGCAACAATAAACGCCCCGAGGCCAACCCCGGGGCGTCGCTGAACAGAAATAGAAAAAGCCCCGGAACCCGAAGGCTCCGGGGCGGGCGGACAATCGCTCAGGCGGCGAGGTCCATGTCGTATGCTTCCGCGGGCGGCGCCGGCGGCCGGTCCTGCTCCGGCCTGGGGTCGAGGAAGTTGATGGAACCGCGCGGGCCGACCACGATCTCGGTCGTGTAGCGGTCATTGCCGGCACGGTCCTGCCATTTGCGTGTGCGCAGCTTGCCGGTGATGTGGACCTGGCGGCCCTTCGCGGCGTGCTTGCGCAGCATGGCGACCAGGCCGTCCTGGAAGACGACAATCCGGTGCCACTCCGTGGACTTCTTGTATTCGCCGCTCTGGCGGTCCTTGTAGACCTCGCTGGTGGCGATGGAGAAATTGGCGACGTCACCGCCGCTCTGCATGGTGCGGAACTCGGGGTCCCCGCCCAGATTGCCGATCAGGTCGACGCGATTGAGGCCGTTCATGGTACTTGCTCCCTGCAAGAGGTTGGTTGCGAGTTGCTCGAACTCACCCCGAACAACCCCTTCCCAGCCTTCGCGGCGTGGATGCCGCAAAGGCCGGAGAAGGGGAAGACAGACGGGGATGCAGGGAGGACCTATCGCTGCCGCAACATATGACCCCAGACGGCATAGACGCCCCAGTACTGGACGCCGGAGTCCGGCTTCTTCTCGCAGCGGCAGATGAGGATCTCGTTGCGCGCCGGGCGCAGGTCCCGCACCGTGGCCCGCGACAGGGTCAGCGGATGGCCCTTTCGGCCCGGCAGGCGGCGGATGTCGCCGTCGATGGTGGTGCGGTAGCGCTCGACCACATAGGTCTTGTCCTCGAGGCCGCGCCCGAAGAGGTGGGTGAGGAAGGTATTCGCATCGGGGCGAAGGAAGGAAGCCGTCATGCCGGTCATGGGGGATATCTCCGCTTGGGGAAGGACGCGGGCGCCGGTCGGACGGCAGACCCGTATCGATACCCCGACAAACCCCTTCCCGACCTTCAGCAGCGTTGCGGCTGCCGGGGACCGGGAAGGGGGGCGACGGGCCGCGCTACCGGCCTGCGGCCATGGGCGCGGCGTCGGTGATGATCTCGACATCGTCGATCGTGAGCTTGGCGTAGGCCAGCGCGCCCGCGACCTCCATGGGCGTCTCCCAGGTGCCGTGGTCGGTGCCGGTGGCGATCTCGATCACGGTGTAGCGGGTGGGCAGGTCCGGCATGCCGCGATACTCGTAGCCGCGCTGGCGGTCGAGGCAGGGGCGGCACTCCCGCATGAGGGGTTCCGGGGGCCGCTGGCCGCAGCGGGGACAGAGGCCGGCC
This sequence comes from Candidatus Poribacteria bacterium, assembly GCA_965214095.1. Taxonomy (GTDB): domain Bacteria; phylum Poribacteria; class WGA-4E; order WGA-4E; family WGA-3G; genus MSPOR6. Next base: position 1,420 of record CBDCAZ010000001.1, read on the forward strand.
GACTGGCGCTCGCATGTTACGCGGTGGTAACGGCGTCGGGCGCTTGCGAGGCGCGCCTCACGGCACGGGGCGCAGGATCCGGACTCACCGACCGGGGCGCGCTTTCCGCAATAGACACACATGCCCCGGGCGCGGGCGTCGGCGACCCTGCGGTGCCACCTCGCGCGCTCGCCGGCGCGGTGGCTGTCCCGGCAGGGCTCGCACGCGGTGAACCCGGCTTCCGGGGGCTCTTTTCCACACCGGATGCAAAGGTCTTGCGTGACGCGGGCGAGGACCCTGCGGTTGTACCGGTCCAGCCAGACGGCAAGGCAGGCCTCGCAGGCGGTTCGACCGCGAACGGCCGATGCCTGTCCGCAGACCAGGCACAAACCGACGGCGCGGCGGGCTTCCCGGCGGCGTCTGGCGGCCTCCCTGTCCCGTTTGGCGGTGAGCGGCTGGCAGTCGGCACAGCGGCGGCGTCCCGGGGCGGGGGGCGCCTTGCCGCATTCGATACAGAGCGACCGGTCGGCCTGCCGGCGCTGGCGCTCGGTGCGGTCGCGATGGGCCTGGCGCCGGGCCTCGAGGCAGTCCTCGCAACTGGTCTTGCCGTCTGCGGGCCTGTTCTCCCCGCAGCGCAGGCACAGGCCGGCCTTGTGCCGTTCATCACGCAGGCGCTGCTTGCGGGCACGGTTTGCCGCGCGTTCGTTCTCCCGGCAGGCGTCGCAGCGGCGGGGGCCGGGTTTCGGGATGGCGGTTTGGCAGTCGCGGCAAAGGCCGAGATTGTACAGAAGGAGGCGGCGCTTGCGTTCCGACTTGCGGGAACTGGCGCGGCGGCGCTCTATGCAGCCGGCGCAGTATTTCGCGCGCTCCGCGGGAACCTTGCCACAATGGCAAAGGCCCTGCGCGGGAGGCGCGGCGTCGGTGGAAGTGCCGGCGCGGCAGCAATGACAGCCCGCTTCGGCAGGCGGATGCGGATGACAGGGGGCGGAAGCCGGCATGGGGGATATCTCCTGCTGGACGAACGGGCGCGGGAGCCGGTCGGACGGGCGTCCCCGCGGAAATCACCCCGACAACCCCTTCCAAACCTTCGGACGGGCCGCGGCGGCGGCATCCGGCCAGTCGGGCGCGCAGGCGAGCGCCGCGACAACCCGGATCGGGGAAAATGGAGAGGCGGAAACCGGGCCGCCGGTTTTTCGGCTGTGCCCGGACGCCTTCCATGGTGTTACCGGGGTGGGACTTCAGCAGCCGGGCGCCGTTTTCGACCGCCGCCGGCAGGATGGCGGCCGGCGTCACGCCCTGGTGGTGGCGCCGGGCCAAGCCTGGCGATCACCGCGGCCGAGGCCGGGAGGCGCGTCTATTACGCCACGCTCGCGGGGCTGATCGACTCCCTCACCGAGGCGAAGACCGCCGGCAACCTGTCCCACCGCCTGCGCGTGCTCACCCACCCCGGCATCGAGCCTGGGGGGACGACCCCACGCCCCAGGTGGGAACTTTTGGATCACATGAAATGAGAACTTTTCGGTCCCAATTGACACCGTCGCCGACAGGACGGCGGCCGGGGGTGCCGCGCCTTGTGTCACCGCTTAAATTGCAGGGGGTGCGCTTTGATTTCGCGGATTGGAGACCTTAACGGTGCTCCCGGATAGGCGGACGCGGCGTTTCGCGCCTACTTCGGGCTGGAGCCACCGGCGCAGCAGCAGGACCTTGCGGCGCTCACGCCCGGGGGTTTCGCCGTGGTGCGCCGCGAGGCCGAAATCCTGGACCTGCTCGACGAGCCGGAGGAGCTTGCCCGGATGCTCCACGAGGAATGCGAGGCAAGCCGGGGCACCCGCAGGTCGTGGGCTTGCGGGCATGAGGTTTGCCGGGCCGGGCGCGCCGGCTATGGTGCTTCCGGCAAAGGCCGTCGGCAGAGAGGGGGAAGAGTCCGGATGCGCTACGAACGCGCACAGCAGCTTGTCGCTCTGGCAATCCGTCTCCAGGGCTCGCCTTCCGGCCTTACGCCTGACGATATCCGGTCGGAGCTTTCCGTCTCCCCGATCCTTCGGCGCCATTCAAGGTCGGGCGGCACGATGACGTTTCTCTCCTGTTTGCGGCGAGTCGACGGCGCGGTGCCTAGCCGAACGGTTCGCGCGCCAGGCATCAGGCCTCTCATCCGAACGATATCAGATCAACAGTATTGTCATGGTCAGGGCGCCAAACGAGAATGTGGCCAGCCTATCTCGTAGTGTGAACTTGCCACCCACCGTCCCGACAGACCAACGCGGCTGTCGGAACACCGGACGACCGACCAAGGAGACGATGGCACGATGGAATACATCCCGATACGGGTCAGCGACATTGTGAAACACGTGAACCATGACTGGTATCTTCCGGCAATTCAGCGTGAACTCGAATGGAATACGGTCAGAATAGAACGTCTCTTCGATTCCATCTTGTCCGATTTCCCCATAGGTTCATTCCTATTTTGGAACTTGGAGGAGAAGAACAAGAGCGAATGGCCTATTTATGAATTCATTCGCGACTACGATGAAGACAAGCCTCACAACGTCTTGGCTAACATCCATGGGATTCGGAAGGATCTTACGCTGGTTCTCGATGGGCAACAAAGAATTACATCTCTGTATATCGGCCTGATGGGATCTTATCGCTTTTTCTATTATCGTTGGCGTATGACGCGATTATACCTCAATTTGCTCAAGCCACCAGTCCCGAATGAAGAAAATCCGGAGGAACTTGCCCACGAGTTCTCGTTTCGCGAGAATGGCCACGCGACCAACGACCTAGAAAAGTTGTGGTATCCAGTTGGTCGAATACTCGACTTTAACGACGCTGAAGATGCCAAGGCAGATATGAAGCAAACACTGTCCAGATTTCCTGAAGACGCACAGGAAAACGCCAATAAGCTTATCGGACGACTGCACAATCGTATCCACACCACGTTGATCGGAAACTATTATCTCGAAAAATCCCAAGACTATGACAAGGTTCTACAGATCTTCGTTCGCTCCAATTCTGCCGGGCAGCCATTGGCGTATTCCGACTTGCTGCTTGCAACGGCAACGGCGAAGTGGGACACCCTTGACGCTCGTAGCGAGATTCACAATTTTACCGATTTGCTCAACGAAACCGGTACCGGCTACAAGTTCGGCAAAGATTTTGTGCTAAAGGCCTGCCTCTATCTCTGCGAATCTCTGCCAATACAGTACAAGGTCAAGAATTTTTCGAAGTCCAACCTCCTGACCATCGAATCCAACTGGGAGTCCATCAAGGATACGCTTGCTGTGACGGTGCGCTTGATTTCCCGTTTCGGCTTCCAAGCGAAAAACGTCGTGGCACCACTGGCCCTGCTCCCGATTGCCTTTTACCTGCAGAAGCGGGGCGATCCGAACTTCGACAAGTCATCGAGCGTCGAAGACGCGGAAGCTCAGATCGCCATTCGAAAATGGTTTGTGTTTGCGACCCTCAAGAATGCATTTGGCGGCTCCTCAGATACGACGTTGACACGTCTTCGCCAGATACTGACGAAAGCTGGTTCGGCATTCCCTGCGGAAGAAATGTACAGATCTCTTCAGATCGAGCCGTCGTTGAGCGACGCGGAAGTGGATCGGATGTTGGAATATCAATACCAGGGCCGTTACACTAATTTGATTCTGTCGTTGTTGTATCCCGATAGAGACTGGAAAGATGCGGTGTTTCATGAGGACCATATATTCCCGCAATCTGAATTCAAGGTAACGTTGTTGAGGGGACGATGTTATGATGATACCAAAATCCAGTCGTATATGTCGCGGTTCAACACGCTGCCGAACCTTCAGCTTCTGACCGATTCCGAGAATATGTCGAAGGGTGCTACACCTTTCGACAAATGGCTAAAGACCAGGGACGCGAAGTACCGATGTCGCCATCTAGTCCCGGGTTTGACAGATTATTCTTTCGACAACTTCGAAGAGTTTTTTAACGCCAGACGGCAATTGATAGTGGCGGCACTCAAGGCACTTTCCTGACACCTCGGTGGCGGCGCGTTCGTCGAGCTAGGTGGATTCGTTAGGCCGCCGCCCCACTCTGGGCTAGCGGTCTTCTCTCGGCAGTGGGAAGCGGGCGGCAATCATCCGGAAGAAATAGCACGATGCGCGCCCGGTCGGCCCCCTGTAGTAGCCCAAGGTCAATGTGTTGCCGCGTCGATTAGCGCCGAGCCGCACGGGCAGGACTCGTTGCGGCCCACCTCGTGTCCAAAAGCCGGGAGACCTTCGCGGCCGTGGGTGCCGTGCCTCGTGTCGCCGCTTCGTTTGCAGGGGGTGCGCTTTGATTTCGCGGATTGGGGATCCTATGGTGCTCCCGGGGATTGGCCGGGGAGGCCGTGGCTGACAACGGGACTATCCCCGGGGGGCGCGACGTGACCATGGATACGCCATGGATGATGCCCCATGGCGGCACCGGGAAACGCGCGTTCTGTCACCGTGTTCCCCGGGAGGAGGAACGGTTTGGCCGGGGATGATGGCAGGAAGAGGCCGCGCTCGGTGATGGCGACCGACAGCGAGTGGCGCCTCGTGCGCGACCGGGCGGCAAAGGCGGGGCTGTCGGCTTCGGAGTTCCTGCTGTCGCGCGGGCTTGCGCCTGCGGAGCCGGCGGTCGGGGGTGGCGGGCTGCCGCCCGCGGCGCAGCGGCGCCTTGCGGTCGATCTGCGCCTTCTGGCGCTGGCGGAGCGCCTGCGGCTGGCGCAGGAGGGCCGGGAGGGCGTCTGGCGCCGTCTGGTGGAGGAAGCGGAAGCCTCGGTGGCCGATGACGAGAGGGAGGGCTGAGCGGCCCGGCCACAAGGTCGTCCTGCACGAGATGATCGTGGCGGAGACGCAGTGCTGCGAGCAGGTGGCGCGACTGGATCAGGCAATCGAAGGCGCTCTCCTCGACTGGCCACTCGCGCCGGTGATGGAGCCCCTTCAAGCGCTGCGCGGAGTCAGACTCATCGCTGCGGTTACCGGTGACGCCGTGAGACCAGCATTGAGGATGCGTTCGATCTCCGTCCGCCCTTCGCGTCCCATGCGCTGCCGCTCGGCGAGACCTTGCCGCTCGTCAGCAAAGTGCTCGGGCACGGCGATATCGAGACGATGGCACGCTACGCCAATCTGGCGCTGGGCTCGATCCATGCAATGGTCGGGCGCGTTACCGAGGGCATTGCGGTAGATATACTGTAGGCGACACCACATCGCTCGGAGAGCCAAGTATTGCCAGGCTCCACAATCCCTCACAAACGGATAGTGCAGAAACAACCACTCACAACGACCGGAGACCTTATTGCGCCTGAACCTTTCGTTTGAACCCGATCTCTTCGTGGCCCAACTGGGTCACGAAATAGCCGCAGGTGGCCTGACAGTCGTCGATGCAGTTGAGAGGTTTCTCTCAGATTGGCTGGAGAATGCCATCACCGGATGCCTCGGCGATAGAATCGTCAAGGCTCCCAACTCAATTGTGAATCCTACATACTACGTCAATCGATTCCAAAACCTTGCCGCACTCAGTCATGCCGGATATTCCACTTGGTATCCGGAAGTGCGTTTTTCCACGGGCAAGGGTGATGATGTAGACATTACTCAGTTGAGTGCGTCTGGCATTGAGCTCCGTAGCATTAGGTATGGCGGCGACGTTGAACGCCATTACGCCCACAAAATGAAGGAACTCAAGACGCAAGTAAACCATTCAATTCGTCTAAACGAAGTAAGAATATCTCCGGATCTCTTCATTCAAGTTATACAGGTATTGGCAAATCACCGTAAACTTTCGCAACCCCATATAGCCAACTTAACTGTGGGCATCGAACGATTTGTCGACGACAGAATTGAAGGATTCAGGACGGTCGCCTTTGACCATGTCGTTACCGGCGAGCGGCACTTCTGTTCATGCCACTCTGACGCGCATGAGGCAATGCTCATGGATGCCAGAGAACGGCTTCCAAGTTTTGTCTCGGGTTCCTGGCCACATCGCGTCGTTTCTTTGCTTCAAGGCGCTCGATATACGGACGACATTTGCCATTTCTGCGTTGCAGAACAGCACGGGAAGAACGCTCACGTAGAATGGTACGGCAGTCAGATTCGAAAGCATTATCAACCATATGTTGATCTGCTTGTTCGCGGTAAGGTCATGGATCGCCGAACAGCGCGCGCAGAAACGATGCGTCGTCTTTCGATCAGCCGGTGGGTACGCGAGGACGAGCTATACGCAGTAATTCACAAGCTCTTTCCTGACCGTAAGATTCGCCGTGAGGCTTCCCCAACTTGGCTGGGTCAGCAGCGCCTGGACATCTATCTTCCCGAACTTGCCCTTGCGATCGAACACCAGGGAGAACAACACTTCTTTCCCATTGAAGCGTTTGGCGGACAAAGCGCATTGGAGAAGACGCGGGAGCGCGACCGGCGCAAACGGGCACTGTGCAATGAGAACGGCGTTACGGTCATTGATGTGCGTTTCGATGACCCGATAACGACATCTAGTCTTAGAAGCCGCCTTAAGCGCTGGCTCTGCTGAAGTAGCCGTGAGGGCGTCTGGCGCCGTCTGGTGGAGGAAGCGGAAGCCTCGGTGGCCGATGACGAGAGGGAAGGCTGAGCGGCCGCGGATTCGGTATGGCGCCAGTGCTCCCGGATCGCCTGTGCGCGGCTGCTGCTTGCGCCGTCAGTATGAGAGGCCGTATCCCCTGGTGAGTTCCTGGCGCCGCGCGTAGACCTCGCCCATGTGCCGCCAGCATTCCCCGGAGAGGTTCTCGAAGCTCCGGGCGAGGTCGGCGGGCAGGGCCTGTGCCAGCCCGGACAGGGAGAGCCTGTCGTCGGGATCGATGGCCTCGCGGATATGGTGGCGGAAAGCGGCAAGGGTCTCTTCGGGCCAGGCGCGGTTCCTGCGGGCGAGTTCGACCAGCGCGTCACGGTCGCGGTCGTCTTCGGGCCTTGTGACGGCGCACATCAGCATGTCGAGGCGGCCGGGGTCGTGGCGCTGGTCGCCGGCGGCGAACGCGCCGGCGTCCGGCAGTTCGATCCGGCGGGGCCCCGCCTCGGGATCGCGCGCGGCGCGGCGGATCGCCTCGATCTCGGCAACGAGGTCGGCCATGTCGATCCAGCGGCGGTCGACATGGTCGCTCTGGGTGGGGTTGCCGGAGGCGCGCCAGTTCCGGAAGGTCTTGACGAACTGCTCGGCCCGGACGTCCCACCTGCGGTAATCCGGATCGACGTCGTTGAGGGCCCGGGGCGGGGGTTCGGGCGCCGGGGGGATGTCGTCTTCGGCCCGGAACAGCCCGAGGGCGCGGCCGATGAGCCCCGGACGGGCGGCCTCCTCCTCCGGGGCGGGCGGTTCCGGGGCAAGGGCGCGGTCGAGAATGGCGGGATATGTCTCCAGATGGGCCCGGGCCCGCCTGATTGCGTTCCGGATCGTGTCGCGGACACGGATTTCGCTGTCGATCACGGCCTGGAACTGCTCAAGGTAGCGGCGGTCCCTGTCGGAGAGCCCGGGGGTTGCGAGCAGCCGCGCGGCCTCGGCGCGCAGCGGCTCGATGCCGGGCTGGTAGATGATGGCGCTCTCGCCGGCGGCGGCGTCGGCCTCGTCAACGGCATCGCGGATGCGCCGGCAGCCGCGGGCAGCCTCCGCCTCCCGCTGCGCCCCGGCCCTGCCGGCGGCCGCCTTCGCCTCCTCCCGCAGCGTCTGGCCCGCGCCCTCCATGAGCGCCTCCGCCGCTTCCGCCGCCGCACGCCATGCCGCCGCATCCTGCGGGACGGCCATCCGGATCTGCGCTTCCAGATCGTCCAGCGCCCGCAGCGTGCCTCTTGTCGTCACCGCCCGTTCCCGGTGCCGCTCCGCCCGGTCGCGCCATTCGGCCGCCGCCCGGGGAGACCCGTCTTCCAGGGCATCCGCGACCGTCCCGGCGATGGCGGACGCGCCGCCATGCGCCGACATCCGCTGCTGCCGCAGTTGCCGCCATGCCTGCACATCCGCCACAGTCAGTGGCGCCATCTCCCGCTCCGCTCGCGCCGCCTCGGAGATCCGGCGCCCGACCAGCCTGTAGATCCAGCGTTGCACCTCCACATCGAGCGCCCGTTGCCGCGCCCGGGCGTCGCGCGCCACCGCCGCCTCGCCCGCCACCAGCGCCCTGTCGGCCAGAACGCCGAAGGCCATCGCCGCCTCCCGGGCGGCCGCGCCATGGCGCTCTATAGAGGCCGTGTCGATATCCCTGTCGGAGAGGGCCCCGGCAGGCGCCAGACGCTCCGAGGCCGCGTCCGCCGCCGCCAGCGCCACGTTCAGAATACGGTAGGCCCGAAGCCGCGCCTGCATCCCGGATCCGTTCGTCCTCGCCGCCCCGATACCGTCCCCGTCGGGCGCATGGCCGGCGGCAGCCGCCGCTTCCGTGAACGCCTCGGCGACGGCGGCCGCCGCGTCCCGCACCCGTTCGACCGCTGCCATCCGCGCCCGCAGCGCCTGCCTGTCCTCCAGCCCGCCCGCCGGCAGGGCGGCGAAGGCGCGTTCGGCCTCCTCCGCACGGGCCCGCGCCGACGAAAGCGCCGCCTCCGCCTCCACCAGCCGGTGCCGGGCCTCCCCCTGGTACCGCCGATCCGCCCGCAGGCCGTCCAGGAACTGAGCCGCTATCTCCGCGCGGATGGTGGATTTCGCCGGGACCGCCGTGTCCACCTCGCCGATCGCCTCCAGCGCCGTCAGCCGCGCGCCCGTGTTCGCCTCCAGCGTCTCCACAAGCTGCTCGCGATTGTCGGTCAGCACCACAGCCTGCTCGCGCGCCCGGCCCAGCTGCACATAGAGCGTCTGCTGGTTCACCAGCGGCCCGGCGCCCGTGTCCAGCACCGCGATCACCCGGTCATGCGTCTGCCCCTGCGCCGCATGCACCGTGGAGGCATAGGCGTAGGCCAGGTGGCGCAGCTGCGGGTCGTTCCGCGCGAAGCTCAACTCCCGCCCGTCGGGGAGCCCCATCCACAGCACCCCCTTGCCGATCTCCAGCACGTCGGCCCGGTCGCCATTGGCAAGGCCGCGCTCCCGGTCGTTGCGGGTCCAGCGCAGCCGCTCGCCTTCCCTGATCCGCAGCGTCTTCGCCTCGAACAGGTCGAGCCGGTAGCGCAGCTCGCTGCCCGGCTTCAGGTGGCGCGGCCGGCCGTCATCATGGGCAAGCCTGACACGGTCCTCCTCCACCGCCATCACCGTGCAGGCATCGTCCCTGGCGATGCGGTAATGCTTCATGTCGCGGTTGAAGAGCGCGATATCGCCCTCGCGCCAGTTGCGGGGATCGCCGGTCTCGGCGCGTGTGAGGTTGAGCGGCACCAGGGTCTCGATCTCCATGGCGCGCCCGCGCAAGGCTCCCTCGGCCTCAAGACCCTCGCGCACCGCCTCCTCGACCCCGGCCCTGAGCGCGCGCGTCGGCACCAGCAGCGCCGTTGCCGCCCGCGCCTCCGCCGAGAGCCTGAGCCAGAGACCGGCCGCCACACCCGCGATCTCCTCGGCCGGGACTTCCTGCAGATTGCCCCCCAGATGCGCGAGCGCCGCGCCCGGCTCGCCCTCGATCATCTCCGCGACCGCCGCCCTCAGGTCCGGATCGCGCTGCCGGCGCAACTCGTCCATCTCCACAACGCCCATGCCCGCCTGCTGCATCTGCCGGAAGGGCTGGCCCGCCTCCACGCCCCGCAACTGCCGCTTGTCGCCCACAAGCACGAGGCGCGCCACCTCCAGACGCTCCGCAATCCTGAGCAGCGACCGCGCCTGCGCCGTGCCCGCCAGCGACATCTCGTCGACTACCACCACCGCGCCGCCATAGCGTTCTTTCAGGCGAGCGAGCGTCTCGGCATCCGCGACCCCGTCCGCCACCTCCCGGCAGCGTGTGAGGAACCATTGCAGCGTCCGGCAGGCGAGGCCCGTCTCGCGCGAGAGCGTCCGCGCCGCAGACGCCGACGGCGCCAGGCCCAGCACAGGCCGCCCGCCCAGGCACGACACGGCCCGGCGCAGCATGACCGTCTTGCCGCTGCCCGCATGGCCCTGTACGCCCAGCACCCGGTCGCGGCTCTCCAGGATCGAGCGCACCGCCTCGCGCTGGCCTTCGCTCAACCCCGCCAGCGCCTCTTCCGGAACGGCATGCGCCGCGAGTGGGCGCACCGCGCCGATGCCGGCCTTCATGCGGGCCAGAACCTCGCGCTCGGCCTTCACCGCCCGCGCCGTCGTCCACGCCGCGCCCACCCCGCGCCGGATCGCCGGCAGCAGATGCCTGTCACGCTGCAGTTCGGCAAAGGCGCCCTCGATCTCCTCCAGACGGTAAAGCCCCGGCCTGTGCGCCAGAGCCAGCGCCAGCGCCTCCCTCTCCGGGAACACGCTCGCCCGCTCCTCCAGCTGCTCCAGAACCCGCCAGGCGATCTCCAGCGCCGTCGGCGGCTCCGGGTGGCGCGCGCCGATCTTCCTGAGCGTCCGCTTGGCGAGACCGCGCTCCTCCGCGAAATCCCGCCACAGCGCCTCCAGCTCCGCACGCCGCGGCTCGTTCTTGCGCGCCCTTGTGGCCAGCGTCGCCATCTGCGCCGTGCGCGCATCGTAGCGCCAGCCCTTCTCCCGGATGAAGTCGAGGATCTGCCGCCGCCGGCTCGAGAACGCCTCCAGAGCCGCCCGCGGCCAGCCCGATATCTCGAACCCCGGCACACGCCCGATCATCGACGGCCTGAGCGCGAACCCCGCCTTCCTCAGCCCGTGCGCCAGTTCGTTGCGGTAGAAGGCCCCGACCAGCTTCTCCGACCGGCGCAGCAGGCCGATCTCGGCACTCCGCCACTGTCCGCCATCGCGGGTCATGTTGGCGATCACGCAATGGGTGTGAAGCTGCGGGTCGTTGTTGCGGCTGGTGATGTGCCGGAAGGTTGCCGCCACCAGCATGGGTGCGTTCACCTGCACCGAGCGCCGCTCCTCCGGGCTCCAGCGCCGCGTCCGCAAGAGCCGCGTCTCGATGAACGCCAGCGTCGCGCGCACCGCCGCGTCATGCGCGCGCATCGCCCGCGCGGAGCCCGGACCGCCGAGCAGCGCCTCCAGCGATACCGACTTCGGCGCCGACAGCGTGATGTCCACACCCGGGCGGTGCTCGTGTTCACCGTCGCGCAGCCGCCCCAGGCGAATGTCCGTGCCCGGCACATGGCCCTGAAGCACGCGGCGGAACTCTCCCGGCTCCACATGGCCGCTCAGCCCCAGCGCCGCCGCCCCGCTGCCCCGCCACCGGCTCGCCTTGCGGTGCTCGTCATCGCGGCGGGCGTAATAGTCCTCGCGCTCATTAGCCTGCCCCGGGCTCGATCCGGGGGTCGCCGGCGCGCCCAGCCCGTGGCCCTCGCGGCGGAAATAATGCACCGTCGAGGAGGCCGAGGTGAGGCTGACCACCGTCGCTACCATGAGCAGAGCCTAGCCCATTGCGCAGGGCGGCGCATGCACGGACCTGCTCCCGATACCGGTCGGTATTGTCGGGACTTCGCGTTCGGGGGCCACACGAACGTCAGGGCATCGGGAGGATTCCGTTGGCGGCGGAATCATGGCAGGATGGCGCACATTCACGGATCGCGTTCCGGGCCAGACCGGTATCGGAGGGACAGGCCATGACACCAATGCTTGCGAAGGTCGGGACGGCAGCATCGGCCCTGTTCATGGGCCGGCTGGCGGTTTCGGGGTTGACAGGCGGAGACACCGACATGGCTACAATTAAGCCGAGCCGAGCCGAGCCGAGCCGAGCCGAGCCGCTCTTCCTGCGTCTTCATGGTGGCGCCGCCTAGGGCGCTCCGCCTCCCGGCCTGAGCTTTCTTCCGCTAGCGGGCGTTCCGACAGCCGCCGGCCCGCTTCCTCCTCCGACAGCTTCGCTCCCTCTCCCACCCGCGCCGCCGCGGGCGTTGGTCCTACCGTTCGCCGTCCCCGGCGCGGCCTGCTGCCCGCCCTGTTTGTCCTGCCGCTGCTCCTCGGGCTGGCAACCGAAGCCGCAGCGCAGAGCCAGAGCGTGCCGACGCTCAAGGTCGAGATACCGACCGTCACCGAAGGCGAGACCGGCACCATCAAGCTCACCCTGAGCCAGGAGTCGAGCCAGTCGATAGATACTCAGGTTAGCGCCTTCTCTATAGTTTGCGGCAGTGGCGTTACCTGCCCGCAAGGCACGACCGCAGCGGGCGCCAGCGACTATTCCTTAACCAGCGTGACGATAACCTTCGCTCCTAGCGAGACGACCAAGACCGTCTCCTTCACCACGACCGACGACAGCACGTCCGAGTCGACCGAGGTGTTCCAGCTTGCGGTTACCGGTCTCGCTGCCTCCGAAGCCACCATCGACCCCAGCACGCCGGCAGACGGCCAAGGTTTTGGACAACCATACTGGTTAGTCCGCATCCAGGACAACGACAATCCGGGGAACCCGAACGTCACGATTACCCCCGGCACGTCGCCGGTGACGGAGGGGACGGCTGCGACCTTCACGGTGACGGCGACGCCGGCGCCCACTGCGGCGACGACGGTCTCGGTGGCGGTGACGGAGGAGACGAGCGGCAGCCAGGATTTCGTGGCTTCGAGCAACGAGACCACGCACACGGTGACCATTCCGGCGTCGGGAAGCCCGAACGCGGGCACGGCCACGCTCACCATCCCGACGGTGGGCGACACCAACCAGGAGCCGCATGGCGCGGTGACGGCGGCGGTGAACACCGGCACCGGCTATACGGTGGGCAATCCGTCATCGGCGACCGTGACGGTGCTGGACGACGACGGCACGTCGGCGCCTCCGGAGGTGTCAGTGCGGTTGATGACCGGCGAGGGCGAGAACCGCAACTCCGACGGCGAGGTGGAGAAGCCCGAGTCCGACGGCACGGTGTCGTTCCCTCTATCGCTGGACGCGCAACCGTCGGCGGCGCTGACAGTGTGCGTCCGAGTGACCGAGTCGGGCGATGTCGACCGGGTCGCATTGGCCGATGAAGGTATCAAGACGGTGAGTTTCAACTCCGGCGTGCAGACGGGGTCAATCGACGTGGCGTGGACCGACACAGATGCGGACGACCTGGACAGCGTCATCACCGTTACGGCAGTCCCGTCCAACACCGTGGGCTGCAGCAGCACGGACGTGTACACGGTGTCGAGCACCACCGGCTCAGACAAGGTGAAGGTCTCGGATGACGAAGTGACCGCATTGTCGTTGGCTTCTTCGGACACGGAGATGGGTGAAGGCGACGCTTCGAACACGGCGGTGATAACGGTGTCTCTGGGTCGTGCGCTGATCAGCGGTGAGTCGGTGGTGGCGCCGATCACGCTCGCTACCGACAACGGCGCACGACTGCCCGGCCACGCGACACCGGACTTTGCGGTGGCCGCAATGGGCACCGGCGTGGCGCTGAGCAACGCGACGTCCGCGACGCCCCGACTGACGTTCACCGGCTCCGACTCAAGCACCGTGCAGGAAGCGACGGTGACGCTGACTCCAGTGGCGAACCGGGACGACGGTGACACGGACAATGAGACGATCACCGCAACGCTTTCCCTGCTGACCGGCACGGGTTCGGGCACTGTGGTGACCGGCGGCGGCGTGGCAGTCGTACAGGCATCTTCGGTGGCGACCCTGACGCTGGAGGACGACGAGGCCGCGCCGCCGGCGTGCCCTGCCCAGAACAACAGCCTCAGCGTTGGCAGCATTCGCATTCTCGAAAACGGCGAAACGACCTATTGCGTGCGGCTTCCCACCGCGCCTTCCGGTGGCAACACCACCGTCACCATCGGCAAGGCGGGCAGATATCAGGGGGCCGCGAACGCAAGCACAACAACACTCACCTTCACGGCATCGAACTACATGAACCCGCAGCCGGTAACGGTGACCGGCGTGGACCAGCCGAACCTCCATCTCAACCGCACACTGTCATTGACCCACGCGGCCAACGGCGGCGGCTACTCGAACCAGGGACTGGGCTGGGTTTCGGTGACGGTGGACGACGCGCCCGAGCTTGAGGTGTTTGATCTGGCGGTAATGAACGCCAATGACTACGCTGCCAAACAGCGCCCGAACACCGTCAAGGCGACGCGGGGGTTCAGGTATTTCCAGAATGACATGGTGCCAATTCTGCCGCTGCGTTACCTGCTGCGCCTGTCGAACCGCCCGGCGACCGGCGAAACGGTGACGGTGACGGCAACATCGAGCGACTTCGCCAAGTTCGGCCTGTCTCGGACCCCGGGCGGCACGCCGCAGCCGTCGCTGACGGTGACCTTCGAGGACCGCGATGCCGACCGGGTCTGTTTCAATGGGGGTCACGGCTCTCCTGATGGAGCTAACACGCCGAACCCGGACATGTCCTGGGCGTGCAATCGCCGGATCTGGGTCATCAGCACGCAGAATGACAAAGCGACCTACCGGAAGGGCTGTGCCGACATCACCCACACGGCCTCGGGCGGCGGCCTGCGCGGCACGGCTATCGGGACGATCCGCGCCCACGCCGTTGCTGCCGGCAACCACCGTGCCCCCTCCAACGCCCCGGGCCGCGGATGCGCCCTCATCACCAGCGAACTGCGCGGCCGCTCCGCACCCGCCCTTGCCGCCCCGGCGCCCACCGAGGCAGTCTCCAACCTGCAGGTGACGGCGGTGGACGACACCAGCGCCAGCGTCACCTGGGACGCGGTGGAGCATGCCACCTCCTATGACGTGTCGTGGAGCGCCGAGAGCAGCGACGCGCTGAACGCTTCCGCCGGTGACTTGCCCGGTGTGACGGGCACCACGACCACCATCGACCACGGCGCCCCGGTGCCGATGACGCTGACGGTCACGGTCACGCCGGAATATGTCGACAAGAACGGCGACACACAGCAGCTGGCGAGCCTCGCCGGCACGGCAACGCTGGCGGTGGGGCCGGGCAGCGACGCGCTGAGCGCCAGTGCCGAGAGCACTGACAGCCAGACACCGGCCTGCGTCTCCGACGCCCTGCTGGCCGAAGCCCAGCTGGCTGCGAGCGAGACCTGGCGGACTTCGGGCCATGTCGAGCGCTGGAGCCGGGTGCTTGCCGCCTTCGGGGAGAGCAACGCCTGGAGCAACAACCCGATGACCGTCGCGGAGGCGCAGGCGCAGGCGGATCGCGGCCTGAAGCGCTGGGCGCCGGTAGCGCCGGCGCTGGAATGCCTGGAGAAGAAGCCGGCGCAGGCGGAGGCGCAAGCAGAGGCGCAACAGGCGGTTCCCGCGATCACCGTGACCGCCGGAGCGGGGGTGACGGAAGGCACGGCGGCGGGCTTCACGCTCAAGGCCGACCCGGTGCCGGCGGAAGAGCTCGCGGTGACGGTGACGGTCGCAGAGACCGGCGCCATCGCCGACGCCTCGGCGCTGGGCGAGCGCATTGTGACGATCCCGGCCGGGAAGGCGGAGGCGGCCTTCATGGTGGCGACGCTGGCCGACGAGGCCGACGAGCCGGCAGGCGCTGTGGTGGCGACGGTGAGCGACGGCGCCGGCTACACGGTGGACGATGAGGGCAAGAGCGCAAGCGTGGCGGTGGCGGACGACGACGCCACAGGGGTGGTGCTGACAGCGCCGGCGGGCGACCTGCCCGAGGCCTCGGGTAGCAAGACGCTGACGCTGACGCTCGGGCGCGCGCTGGTCGAGGGCGAGAGCCTCGCGGTGCCGCTGGCCTTTGCCGGCACGGCGACGCTCGGGACCGACTATACGCTTGCCGCGCCGGAGACGGCGCCCGCGGGCGTGACATATGCCAACCTTGCGGGAACCGATCCCAAGAGCCCGCCGACGGTGACCTTCGCCGGCGCGGCGGGGCGCAATTCGGCGACCGTGGCGACGCTGGTGCTGGCGACGGCCCCGACCTTCTCGGTCGGCGACGAGACCGCCAATGAGGATGTCGGGCTGATGTATTTCACGGTGAGGCTCGACCGGGCCGTGAAGCGGACGGTGAAGGTGACCCTCACGGCGCGCGAGGCGAGCCCGGTCTCGGCCCGGTATGGCGAGGACTATTACTGGTGGTGGCCGGACGGGCTCGCGCTCACCTTCCATCCGGGCCAGACCGAGAAGAAGATGTGGGTCTATGTCTACAACGACAACCACGACGAGGACCCGGAGACCTTCGAGGTGGCGCTGTCGCGGCCGACGGGGGGTGCGGTGATCGGCGACGGTGTTGCGGTGGGCACGATCGTCAACAACGACCCGATGCCGGCGGCGTGGCTGGCGCGGTTCGGTCGCACGGCGGCGGAGCAGGCTCTGGACGGCATTGCCGGGCGCATTGCGGCCTCGCGCACTGCCGGGATGCAGGGCTCGATCGCCGGGCAGGCGCTGAACCTCGATCCCGGATCCACCGGATCGAAGTCCGGGGGTGGGTCCGATCAGTCGGGCGCCGCGTCCGGCAATGACCTGCTGGCGCAGTCCGATGTCGCGCGCGCTTTCGGCGCTTCCACCGGCCATTTCGGCACCAGTGGAACCGGCCATGACGCCTATGGCTTCGGCTTCGGCCAGGATCGTTTCGGCAGTAACGGCGCGCAGGCATACTCCATGACGGCGCGCGAGGCGCTGCTCGGCAGCAGCTTCACGGCAACGGGTGAGAAGGACGGCACGGGCGGCAGCCTGGCCTTCTGGGGCCGGGCGGCGCAGTCGAGCTTCGACGGAAGGGAGGGCGCCTTCTCGCTCGACGGCGAGGCGACCACGGCGATGCTGGGCGCCGACTATGCGCGCGGCAACTGGCTGCTCGGCATGGCGCTGATGCAGAGCAGCGGCGAGGGCGGTTACCGGGATACGAAGCCTGAATCCCGCGCCGTGTCGCAGATCTGCGCGGATGCCGAAAACGGCACCGAAAACGGCGGTTCGCAACCGGTGACCCATCTGTGCAACGGCGCTGTGCGGGCTGGCAATGGCGAGGTCGAGGCGACGCTGACGGCGGCGGTGCCCTATGCCGCATTGCAGGCGTCCGAGCGGATGAAGCTCTGGGGCGCGCTCGGCCATGGCACCGGCGAGGTGACGCTCAGGCCGGAGACGTCGGAGACGAGCAGGCCGCTCACGGCGGACATCTCCTGGACGATGGCGGCGATGGGCCTGCGCGGCGATGTGGTCGCGCCGCAGGGCAGCGGTCCGGCGCTGGCGGTGACCTCGGATGCGCTCTGGGCGCGGACCAGCTCGGACAAGACGCATGAGCTGGCGGCGTCCGATTCCGACGTGACGCGCTTGCGGCTCGGTCTGGAGGGAAGCTGGAAGGTAGCCCTGGAGGGTAACGGCAGTGTCACGCCCAAGCTGGAAATAGGCGCGCGCCATGACGGCGGCGATGCGGAGACCGGCTTCGGGGTGGAGCTTGGCGGCGGGCTGGCCTGGATCGACCCGACGCTTGGCCTGTCGTTCGACCTGTCGGGCCGCACGCTGGTCGCGCATGGCTCGGACGATCTGGAGGACCGGGGCTTTGCCGCCTCGCTCGCCTTCGATCCCGACCCGGCGACGAAGCGCGGTCCGTCGCTCACCCTCGCCCAGGACTGGGGCGGACAGGCCAAAGGCGGCCTCGACGCGCTGTTCACGCCGGAGACGCTCGACCGGCGCGGCGGCAGCGGCGCGGCCACCGCCCGCTGGCGGGCCGAGGCGGCATATGGCTTCCCGGCCTTCTCGGGGCGCTTCACCGGCAGCCCGCATATGGGGCTGGGGCTCGCCACCGGCGCACGCGACTACAGCATCGGCTGGAGACTGACGCCCTCGAAGAATGCGCCTGATGTCTCTTTCGGCATCCGGGCAACCCGCAGGGAAAGCGACGCGGCCGCACCGGAGCATACCCTCGGGCTCGAAATCAACACGCGGTGGTGAGGCACGGTGGTTGCCGATCGCGCGGCGGGGCAGCGATATCTGCCACTGCCGGGGCTGCCCGAACAGGCGCCTCCGGCCCGGTCGTTCCAGGACGCACTCGTTCGTTCGTCATGGCCTCTGGCTCCGATGCCCGTCAGGGGCGATCATGAGCCGGCAACCGTCCTCCCCCGGAGGGCCTTGAGATGCTCGCATGCCGGACAGGCCTTCTCCACCGCTCGTCGGACTTCCCCGACGCCGCACGCAACCGCGATCCTCTGCAGGCTCCTCAAGCCGATGCTCTTCTTCCCGGCGGGAAGGAACCTCTCCGCGACAACAAAGAACCGCCATTGGGCAGCGTCTCGATGGTCGGCATGTTCGTCGCCTTTCCCGTGCCAGCCGAATACATAAACATCCGCCGGGCGGCCCGGATCAGCAACCCAGGGGCCTCCATCCTCAGGCCAGTATCCCTTCCGCGGCCTGATGTCGAAGCTTGGATTGCGGCGCGGCACATTCGACTCGTGGTCCCAGCTTTGCCGTGCTGCCGACTGCTTGATCTCCAGCCTCGCCTTCGATGCAGTATGCTCGCAGTCCCAGGCCGCCCAGTCCCAGCCTTTTTCCGATGTGAGCCGCCAGCCTGCACCCAGTGCGGTCGCAATCATGCATTCCAAGTATTCGCCGCGCTGCACGTTGTTCATGATGCGCCGGTCGTACCGAGCAACGAGCATCTTGAGAATGCGCCTGTGCACCATGTCTTCCCCGGATGCGATCGCTGGTCCTGAACTGTCAGCCTGCGGCGAAACGCACCCCGCACACGATCCCGGAGTCGATTTTCTCGTTCCGCTTCGCCCGACCGGCTGAAGGCGATTTCCGCCCCCATGGCAATTGCTGCCGTCGAGATCGGCCATCATTCGCTCGAAACGGCGCGCATCAGCTCTCCGGTACCTCTCCAGCGTTCCACGAACCGCTCGATCCTGCATTCCATTTCAGGGTCCGGATTGATGACAAGGAACGTCCGATTGCTCCACCGCCGCCAGTACCAGGCAAGGGCGTAGCCCTGAATATGTGACATCCACTCGTTGATCTCCGCGATATGGCCCCCCTTCCGCCTTCCATTGTGGTGATAGACGATGGCGCATCGGCCTGCCGCGAGCTGCATCACCTCGGAGACCGGGATCCGTTTCGCACTCTCCTTTCTTCGGGGGTTGAGCCGTTCGTCCGTGCAGAGACCGTTGTCCGGGTCGACGAAAACGAGGTCGCAGGCGTAGAGCCGATCCAGCACACCGTCGAACCACTGTCGCCGCCAATTCTCGCGCTCGCGAACCGGCACCCGGGCATCGATCGGTTCCCTGGCAAACGCGGCATCGACCGGTTTCTCGGCAAACGCGGCATCGCCCAAAATGCCGGACTTCCGTATTGCCGAGACCGATCGCCGGTTTTCGTCAACCAGACCCTTCAGCGTATCGAACAAATCGCAATCGAGACGCCTCCACTGCCCGGGGTCCCGGAGGTAGCCGGTATGGCGCCCATCGCCCGTGCCGGGCTTCTCGGGGTTGGCGCAGAGATACCACGCGACTCCCAAACGCCGTCCTTCGCCAACCGCCCGAAGCAGCCCGTATTTGGCGAAGTCCCCAATGTCTCCAACATACTTGTCGCGCATTGTGGCCCTACCCGACTGCGGATTACCAAGGACGGTGACTGAACCTTACTCGCACTGGCCAGAGCCTGACGACTGCTTGGGCAACCGGAGCGGCCCATTGGGCTCCCCCGCATTGTTGAAGCTCTATTCCCGGCCAGCCTCCGGGAGTCGAACCTTCTCGACCAGGAAGCGTTTGATCCGGTCGAGTACGGCATCAAGCTTATCGCCACCTGCATTAACCTTGTGCAAATCGCTCAGAGCGTCGACCGCTTCCCGTTCGTTGAGGCTCGGGAAATGCTCCGCGAAGGTTGCTGGGCTGACTTCAAAATACAACTGGCCGCCGTTGTCGCCGGCCGAGGGGTACGCGTAGATCAGCATCTTCGTGCCTTTGTCCGGCGGCGCGATCGTTACCGATAACTTGTTAGGCTTTACCCGGAGACCAGCCGCTTCCGCGATGCTCACAAAGCGGTCGAACTGCTCGCCCACATCCGCGTCTACGGCCCGGCGACGGACCGCTTCGACTGAGAATTGGCGAGGGGGAGATGATGGCCTGGTCGGTTCGTCGACCACCTCACGGATCAACAGCTGCGGGCCGCCATCCAACTCGAACACCTCGAAGCTGACGACACCGATCGGGACAGCGAAGCGGCCGAGAAACTCGTTCATTCGCTCCAGGCCGGGGTGGATCCCGGCACCGACAAGCAGCACCGCAATCTCGCGCCCCTCCTCTTCAGTCCGCAACTGCCGGTTCAGTCTTTCCGACAGTTGTACAGCGTCGCCGAATTTACAGAGGCCGGGTTCCAGCTTCTTCTTGAGTTCTTCGCCGTCGAGACGCGCAATCGAAGAGGCATAGTAGAGCCCCTGTGTCAGCGCGCCGGAGTCGAGTGTCCCGGATTTGATCTCGATCACCACCCAGCGATCCTGAGTGTCGATGGCCAGCAAATCGAGGATCCCGTCGTCGATCCTTACCTGCCGGCCGACCAGTGTCAGTCCTTCTCCGATCAGCGTCACATCGTTCACAATCCAGTCTTCGAGGTGCTTCTCCAGTCCGACGTGGGAGCGCTCGACCTTCCTCGGTGCCGACTGCCGCGCGGCATGCTCGTCGCGCTGTCGGTCTATGGTCCACGCCGCCAATTTCACAACCGCAGCCTCCCCTCAACGCTCTTCCGTCGAATACAAACGTTGCAGTACGACTACAACATCCGCTCCACCCTGGTCGATGCGCAGGCTGTCGCAAGGCAGCATGCGAAGCGTCGGTAGCCCGGGAAGTCCTGCGCAGCGTAGTCCGGCTTCTGTGCTTCCCCGATTTCCTGCTGTGCCGGGAGGCGAAGGCCAGCCCTGCTTGCTGGCGGGCCGGAACCCGCATTCAATCTCGGCGATACTCCGAGCGGCTCTTCGGGAAGTTGCCATGCCTCCCCCTTATCGCACCCATGCAGGACCGGTATGCTGCGCTTGAGGGACCAGTCTGGACTGCCGGGGGCGGGATCTTGCAAGGGGCGTGGCATGAAAAGCGTCGGGGAACCATGAGCAAGGCCTTTTTCGACGGGCCTGTCGAAAATTCTTCGAAACCCTGCCTCTCGCGCATATCCCTCGTCTGGATGATCGCGCCGTCATGGCCGGCGACAGAATGGAGCGGGCATGCCGGGTGAGTTCAGGTTCCTCGCGGAGCACCTGCCCCGACCCTGGGAGGCTAGGCGCGGCTTCTATGCAGCGGGATTGTTTCTCGGGCATGGCCAGAAGGCCCGGGTCGCGCTCGGAAAGAGCGGCTGGAACCTGATTGCGACGCTCGGGTTCGAGATCGAGCGTCTCGATAACCTGACGGCCCTGCTACGGAGCTGGCATGGTCGGGGGACCCTGGCCGTGATACTGCACGAGACGGAGGTACTAGGCCGGCGAAGCCCGTGTCGAGGATATCCCTCATCTCGATTGCGACGCTTGATGACGAACCGTGGCGAATGACTGAATCACGTTTGCTGCAGGATACCATATTGCGTGTGCTGGACAGCGCGCCGCGCGGCCTGACGGTGGAGCGTATCCGCTCCCGGCTTACGACGGCGGGGACCGGCGTTCTCAAACACGAAGTAGTCCGGGCTCTGGCGGATATGAATGCGCGCCAGTTGGTGCAGCTGTCCGCCGGCCGGCGCTGGCAGGCCCGCGCGCGTCCCGGAAGAGCGGGGGGCGGGCCTTCGCGCACCGCTTCCGTGGACGATTATATCGTCGCCGTCCATTGTCGGGCGTTTTCCGGCGAGGCATCCGTTCCCGACCCGGAAATGCAAGAAGGCAGAATAGAGCCGAACGCCGGGCTGTTGGCGCGGCTGCTCCCGTACTACCAGGAAGCCCTGAAGGCCAATGACGGCGGGACACCCAGGGCTTTCACCGGTCAACATGGAGATTCCTTCATGTTGATCGAGCCCGACAAACAGTGGTGGCCCACAGCCGAATGCGGGCGCACATTGACGGTCCCGCTTTCCGGAATTTCACCGGGTTTCCTGTCCCTAGTGGCGAAGCGCGACGGCGAACACCTGCTTCTCGGTTACCCGCTCCACATGATAGCGTCCCGAGACGGTGAAAACAGTGCTTTCGTCCGTCCGGTTTCTGTATTCCGCTGCCGGTACGAGCATACCGACAGTCACCTCCGCATACATGTTCCGGCTGTGGGTCCGGCCATTGTCCGGGAATGGCTGAACGATCAGGTCAAATTCAAGGGCTGGGAAACGGCCCGTCTCCTGAACTGGTTGCGCATAGAGGAAGACGACAGGGGAGCCATGCAGGACGACCTGGGCGAGGGTCCTGACTTTCTGGAAATGCCGTCCTTCATTCGGCGGTTGGAGGCCGTCGCTGGCAAATTGCTTCAGCAAGAACTTCTTCCTGGCGCGGTTGCCTCTCGTGTCCCGCACAAGGGCGAAACCGGCTACTACAACGGTCTAGCCCTGTTCGTGGAAGCCTCGGGAATGTACACACGTTCGGCGATCCGGGACTATGACGAACTCTGCCGACTGAGACCGGAGACGCTTGCGTCCACGGCACTTGGCCCCCTGTTCGGCTCGCCCGTGTCTCATCTCTCGACCCCGCCGCTCATGCACCCCTTCCCGTTGGGCGAAGCGCAATTGCTGGCAGCGCGAACTGCCCTGACGGGTCCCCTCAGCGTTGTCACCGGCCCGCCGGGAACGGGCAAATCGCAGGTCATAGCCGCCATCATGCTCAGCGCGGCGGCAAGTGGCCGATCGGTGCTGCTGGCGGCCCGCCTGCACCGCGCCATTGACGCCGTTCAGGAGCGCCTGGAAGCCTTGGCCGGAGACCGCGCGGTGCTCGTGCGCGCGAATGAACAGGACGGGTTTGCGAGGTTCACATTCGCCGACGCACTTCAGGCCCTGCTTGTTCGGGCTGGCGACGCCGATGCCGCGGCACATTTTGACCGGATGATGCCGATACTTTCGGAAGCGGACTCGCATCGTTGGGCGCTTCTGGAGAAATGGCGGAGCCTGAAGGCGCTGGGGGAAGAGCATGGCGCCCTGCTTGCCGAGGTCGAGAAGGTCGTGGTTGAGCGGAGGAAGTTCGCGAGTGCTGACCGGCCTCCCGGCACCACGGTCCGCGAGCCTGGCACCATCAAACGCTGGCTGTTGAAGCTGGCGCGCCTTCTTGGTCTGCTTGACCGTCCCCTCCGAACATCCTTGGGCTCGGAGTTTCGTCATGCGCATTTCGATCGGGAAGAGACGCGGCTGAAGGCGCGCCTGCGCGACAATGAGAACGCCATCCGCTCGCTGCAGGCCGAGCTGGACGACCAGACGGATACGCCCGTCGGTCTGGGGGAGAAGATAGAGAAACTGAGTGCGGATCTGCTGCCGCGCCTACTCTCCCGGCTCGACGGCGTCGAGCAGAGCGACCGGCAGGCGTTGAGCGCCATTGCCGGCGACGCAGCCGTTCTGGTCCGTCACGGCGGTGAGGCGGAATCCCATGCCCTTGTTCTGAAACACATGCCCCTGTGGGCCGTGACCACGCTGGCTGCCGGTAGCAGGATTCCTCTTGAGCCAAGGTTGTTCGACTATGTTGTGTTCGACGAGGCGGCCGCGACGGATATCGCTTCAGCGATCCCGCTTCTGTTCAGGGCCAAGGCGGCGGTTGTTGTCGGCGACCCGATGCAGCTCGGATTGATCTCCAGAATGGATCCCCGCGAGGAGGGGCGGATCTTGAGCCTGTTCAACTTGAAAAGGCCTGGTATCGGCGGCTTTCTGCAAAGCCGGACCAGCCTCTTCCAATTGGCGGCATCGGCTGTCGACGAGCCCCCGATGCTGTTGAACGAACATTATCGATGCCATCCCGACATAGCCGCGTATTTCAACGAAGCCTTTTACGGCAACCGGCTGGCCGCCCTGACCGACACAAGCCGGTTGCGTGTCCCGCAAGGCTTCAGGCCGGGGCTCCACTGGACCGATGTCGAGGGACCCGTATCTTCGGGGCGTGCTCTCGGAATGGCCGGGTCCGCCTATTCCGACCCAGAGGCCGAAGCTGTCGTTCGACAGCTCGGAGAGCTTCGCGAGCGCGAATTCGAAGGGTCGGTCGGCGTCGTGACCTTCTTCGCGCCTCAAGCCAAGCGCATCAACGAACTCGCGGCCCGGGAACTGGGCTCCGCCGCGTTGGACAAGCTGCAGGTCAAGGTGTTTACCGCCAACAGGTTCCAGGGAGACGAACGGGACGTGATGCTCCTGTCGTTGTGCTTGGCTGCCGACATGCCGCCCGGGGCGCGGAACTTCCTGAAGAAGGAAAAGCGCCTGCTGAATGTCGCTGTCAGCCGGGCACGGGCGGTCTGCCACATCTTCGGCAACAGGACCCATGCGGCGCAGTGCGGCATTGGGGACAACGGGCCGCAAGATCCGGCAAGCTCAAGAGGCGTATCGAAAGAACGCGGCACTGGTTACCGCACTTGAGGGAACGGTATCGGGGCTTACGGCCGAGGAGGCCGAGCTCAGGGCCCGTATTCCTTCCTTGGAGGCGCGGCGGGACTCTGCTGCGAACCACCTCGTCGATCTCGAGAAACGTCTGATGTCGGTTCGCCGGCAAGCCACCGAAGCGGAACAAGAACTTGCGGCAGCGCATAAGGCTATTCAGGAAGCAGAGTTGCAAAAGAGCGCCGAGATCAACGCCATGGAGAACGCGGTCAAGGAACTCAGAGTTGCTGAGTCAGCTCTGATGAAGCGCATTTCGGTTCTGGAAGCGAAGCGCGACACGATCGCCAGCAGCGTAAGCGACCTTGATGAGCGCCGGACGGAACGGAACCGTCTGGCGGCGGAAGCTGCGTCGTTGAAGGATGCAGTGGCGGCGCTCCGCTCTGCGAAAGCACAACTGCGTTCAGGGGATACGACGCCGGCGTTGCCATCGCCTGCGAAAGTCGCACCGAGACTTCCTCATCCGGATGCAGAAGGGGTTCCGCAATGAGTTGGCTCAGGACCCCGGAGGGTGTCTTCTTCCTGATGGCCCTAGTGACCATGACCGTCGTCTTCGGTTTGGCCTGCTACTACACTCTCCGTTTCTACATGGCTCGGGAACGGCTGCCTTACGCGACGCGCAACGCGGAGTTGGAAACCCTTGTTCCGCGACGTGAAGCCGAGCTTCTCGAATGCGAACAGCGTCTGGTGGATGTCAACAACCTCATCCGCGAAGGTGAGGCGAAGCTTTCTGAACGCGATCGATGGGAAGCGGAAGCGGAGTTCTGGCGCTCCCAAGTCGAGAGCCTCAAGGCTGAATACGCAGGCATGGAATTGCTTCGCACAGAGATCGAAGAGGTTCAGGAACGCTATAGACAGGAACTCGAAAAGCTCGCGGATACCGAGCAAAAGGCGCGAGAAGCACAAGGCGCTTGGGAGGACTCGCGCTTGCGTGTCGCCGAGGCCGAGCGCCGATTGGCGCAAGTTGCGGAGGAGGAGGGCCGTCTTCACGAAGCCCGCGAAACCGCCGAGCAGGAGATCGCGGAAACGAGGGCCGGTCTCGCCACCTCTAGGGCAGAGTTGCGTGCTGCAAGGGAGGACATGGAACGCGCTCAGGACCGCGTCGACCGCCTCACGCGCGAAGCGGAGACTCTGGAGAGCCGCTCGAAGGAACTGAGGGACTCGATTCCGAACCGGGAAGACGAGTTCAGCAGGTTGCGCGCAGATTTGAACGATCTAGAACCGAAGCGCCAAGAACTCGGCCAGGTGAGGCAGGCACTCTCTTTGGAGTCACGGGAATTGGACGCCTTGCGCGAGACGATGACAGAACTTCGGGATGAGGAAGCGCTGCTGAATGCCCATATCGCACAAAAGCGTGCACATTTGGGGCCCACGAACAGCGATCCATTCGAAGACCTGCGTGCGCTACCGAGTTTCCTTGCCGACAACAAGCTCTCAACGCCTCTGGAGAATGAGACCGAAGCCGATGCTCTCAACCGGGTCCGAAGGCACCTGGAGGCCAGCAATCTCCAATTTCACCGCCGCACGATCGACGCCTTCCACACGAGCCTCAAGACTGGTGCCATTTCCCCGCTCACGGTGCTGGCGGGGGTAAGCGGTACCGGCAAGAGCCAGTTGCCGCGGCTGTATGCGGAGGCCATGGGCATACATTTCCTAAAGCTTGCAGTTCAGCCCCGCTGGGATGGACCGCAGGACCTTCTGGGCTTCTACAACTACATCGAACAACGGTACAAGGCGACAGAGTTTGCGCGCGCCCTGGTACATATGGATGTCCACAATTGGCTGAAGCAGGCAGAACCGTATCGGGACCATATGCTGTTGGTCCTTCTCGATGAAATGAATTTGGCCCGTGTCGAGTACTACTTTTCGGAGTTCCTGAGTCGTCTGGAGGGTCGGCCTGTAGCTGGAAGAGATATAGATCCTGAGTCCCGCCTTCCGGCCGAAATTCCATTGGAAGCTGCAGGGCAAAACAATAACGACCACCAAGGTCGCATTTATGTTGGTCACAATATCCTCTTCGTCGGTACGATGAACGACGATGAGTCGACATTAGCTTTATCAAGCAAAGTGTTGGACCGGTCCAATGTGTTACACTTTCCAAAGCCGCCCGAGTTGAAACCGGAGTTGCCAGCCGCGAACACGCAACATGTGGCGAGCGGTTATCTGGCGCGCTCCTGCTGGATCGACCGTTGGATGCGGAGCACAAAAACGATGGAACCGGCCGCCTTTCGACGGGCGGCGGAGATCGTTGATAGGATAAACGGCGTCATGGATGACATGGAGCATCCGTTCGGTCATCGCATGAGTCAAGCTATCCTCCATTATGTGGTCAATTATCCTCAGGGAGCCAACACCCAAGCAGTCGCAAATATGGCGCTCGCAGATCAGATTGAGTTTCGCATTCTTCCTCGACTGCGTGGAATGAATCTGGAGGAGAAAACGAAGCCGCTGAATGAGCTTGTAAGTGTTGTCAAAGGAGAGCTCGGGGACCAAGCGCTGGCCAGGGAGATAGAGCAGGCAGCGAAACGCGTGGATACAGGCGGTTTCTTCGTTTGGCGCGGTTTGGTCCGAAATTAGAAGGCAAGCGTGAACCATGGCCACCCCGGACCTCATTTTGCTCGAGCGGCCGTGGGACCTGATCGGCCGACAGTACAAGCCCCTAGGCGGGCCGGATATTGACGATGTGAGGTACGGTGGGCGTATCGTACCCCTGTTGTTCAGCCGCAATGAGGACCTTGTGGAGGTTGACGGTGACAGCCAACAAGCGGAGGCGTTCGTCAATATACGAACGAGGGCGCATGAGAAGCAGGTTGTCTGGAGTATTCCGGTTCCCCTGAACCGGGATGACGAGCAGACCGTGTGCTTCCACGAGTGGGACACTGAAACGCGCCTTATGCGCGACTACAGGATTGGCCGCCCACCGCACGCAAGTTCGAGAGTTTCGAACGTTGGCGGCGAAAGGGAAGGTCGGGAAACAGAAACGCTCGTGATTCGTTTCCTGCAGGCGATAGCGGCGCGAATGCACGACTTTGAAACCAGGGACACAACGGAGTTGGATCTCTGGGACAGGGTAATCGACCTCTGGCTCGATCCCGAAAAACGACGCGACCCGACAATGGACGTCATCGTCAGGCATGCCCGCGAATACCGCCGCAGATGGGAGGACATCGCCAAACACCCCAGGCGCCTTCTGAACCGGACCCGCGAACTGGTGCCCCTGCCCCGTGTCCAGGAATTGGACGTGGCATGTGTGCGGTGGCTGTCGCGCCAACCCGGCGGTGCTGTTGCGGAGCGGGCTGGCAGCCGCCAGCGTATTCTAGCGCTAGCTCGCCATGAGAACCGCAACACCTTGGAAAACAGGGTCTTTCGCGATCTCCTGCGCCGCAGCCAGCAGGCGGCGCGCGACTACTTGCGCGCAAACGAAAACTTTGGCGCTACATCAAGGACGCACGAAGTCCGACGCTACGGGAAAAACTGCGACGACCTGGACAGGGAACTTGGCGATCAAGGCGTGACCCGGCTGATCGGCCAAGTCCAGGCGAATTATGTCCTGCTCCACGACGAACGCTACCGCAATGTCTGGATTGCCTGGCAGGACATGATCCGCCGCGAAAGGGCCCAGGACAATCTGTGGCGCTGGCAGCACAGGTCCTGGGAGGAGTTCTGCAAGGCAGTTGTCGCCGGCGCTCTTCGCTGGATCGATGGCGTTGAGCGATATTTTGCCTCGCCGTTGTTGGTACGCGGTGAACACCGGCGCGGACATTGGCTTATCCATGACGACCCGATGGTAGTTGTCGCTCATTGGGACAAGGATTGGGTCACCGAGCTTCTGTCCGGAAATTCGGACGATGTGTCCAAGGACCTCCGTGAATTGTGCGCGTCTTTCTGGCTTCGCTGCGCCGATCTGAAGGGGGGCGACTATGTCTATATGCCGGTATGGGCGGTCCATGCTCTGGATGGCGAGCCGAAGCTCGGGGAGCTCGTAAATTCTGCTGCGGGCGCCTTGGAGAGGATGCGGCAGCGGCATTCGAATCTGTCGAACGGGATCGTTCTGGCTTCGCATATCGACCCGAACTCGAAGAACGCAAGAGAAGACGGAGCGCGAGTGGTCGGCTATGCGTTCGGTCCGTATGACGAGCATCTGTCCGGCGCCTTCGAGACATTGGGAGATGTCCTCCAGAACCGGATCGAGAGGGCTGTATGCGATCGCTGATCGGAGTCGACCTGAACGGAGTGCATGACTGGCTCGCGCGGTTCGACGACACCGATAGGGATACCTCAAAGGACGAAATCATCGACCTTGGCCTCCGGAGCGCAATGATCCGTCTCCAGGAGCAACGCGGGCGATGGGTCGCCGACAAGCAGGCCGAGACCGCTCCGCATGGCCGCGGTCCCGGTTGGGGCGAGATCGGGAAATCGGGGAACCGCCTGCCGGTTCTCGAGATGCTGGACGGCCTGTGTTGCGAGAATGCCGACCGGCGTACCAGGGAGGCCGTCGTATCGTCCCTGCCCGGAATTGTGGGGGACACCGACCGGGCGGTCTTTGCGGTCCCGGACATTCCAGCTTACGGGGAGGCGTTTCAGGACCGCCTTATCGATTTGCTTGCGCCCGCAATGGGACGGCGCCCTTTACTGCTCTGGCGACCGGTTGCCGCGCTGCTTGGATATATCCGGCAGCGCGGCAGCAACCTCCAACCCGGCGCCAATGTCGCAATTCTCTCCCTGATGGCGGATGGTCTCCATCTGTCCACGCTATCGCTGGACCGGGACCGGCATGACGGGCAACTCGTGCCGGAACGCCGCAAATCCGGCGAATCTGCAGGTACGGCGTTCTGCGGGATCCAGCTCGTGAAGAATGCGCAGAGACATCTGGCTGAAAATTCCCCAATGAAACTCGAGGAAATCGAAGCTGCCGCCAT
The DNA here is from genome assembly GCA_965214095.1 of Candidatus Poribacteria bacterium. GTDB lineage: Bacteria > Poribacteria > WGA-4E > WGA-4E > WGA-3G > MSPOR6. Next base: position 30,646 of record CBDCAZ010000001.1, read on the forward strand.
AACGCCCTGGCGTTCCGCCATCGGCGCGGGACAGCAGACACAGGAGCTGGCTCGTCTAGCCACCAATCGCGGCTGGATCAAGTTCCCGAAGCTTACACTTCGCTTCTCGTCACCTGGCAGCGCCAGCACCTTTCCCGTTGCCTTCATGCAACAGTTGAGCGAAGCCAAGATCATACTCATCGAAGGACCGTTCGCCGACAATGTCGAGTGGCGCCAAGAAGTCGAGAATGCTCTGCGCGATAGCGCGAATCTTCGGGGAACCGTCCAGACGCTGGACAGCGCGACCGTTGCCCTCGGATGTCTGGAGGCGGCGCAGCGTGAACGCGATGGCCAATCGATCTATTTCGACTTCCTGCCTCAGCTCGAAATCAACGCCTCCGTGAATAATGCCCCGCAATTCGTAAATCTGATCGTGCCCGGCGCCCGCTGCCGAGGTGGCGATACCTTCAGAGGCTATGCTCCTGGCAACTTTTTCATTCAGCGAGGAGCGACACGGCCGGATTTCTGGCTTTTCAAGGAAGGGTTTGCCCAAGGCCGCCGAGCTGCGGTCTCCTTTGATGTGAATGTAGATCGACAATGCTCCCTCGTTGTCTCGGTAGAGCAGACACCGGGACAAGGCTCCGCCGTAGTTCAGATTTCATCTCCCGATCTTGAGGAAATCGGGCAAACTCCCATCATTCTCAATTGGAATGCCATGGAAATTGTCGAAGACTCACGAGACGCAATTCTGGAGCATTTGCAAAATCGTTCACCAAGCGGGCGCCACTACCCCAACACCCACGTTAAACAAGGCCACGCAGGCTTGTGGTTCTCAAACCACCCTAAAGGCAGCCTTGTTCGAGAGCTTGAACTCTTCTGTGAGATTCCGCTTGTTCAACGTAGAAGAGTTAATGAACGTGCGTGGAATCAGCTTCGGGTTCTAAGGAATCGCTTCAGTAAACCTGAATCAGTTAAGTTTCTTTTTCAGAAGCTAAATATACAGATTGAAACCGGAGGTAATTTTCATGCACTCAACGCTGATGGGACTCTTCCGCGGCAAGAAATAAACCTTCCCATTCCGATCGGGGCGAGCGAAGTTATAGATAAGGCGTTGTCAAAGTGTGCTCGTGATTTTATTATCCTTCATAAGCGCGTCGGAAACGATATAGACCCCAAGCTCTTGGGTGATATAGTGGGTTTTGCCAGCTGGTGCTTTTGGAGGTGTCCTGAAGAGATAATTGAATTCATTTTGGAGGCATACGAGGATAGGCTTTATCGCAAAGTACATCGCACTTTGATACGCCAAGGTGTAGCAAGGGTAATCTACAAACGAGAGCACCTAGAACGATACTTTTATGCTTTGGAGGGAGAGATGTCAAAAGGAAAAAATATCGCTGCAGCAAATTATGCAGGTCTTTCCCGGGTACTTGGGACAATAGAGT
>CBDCAZ010000002.1:0-5514 GCA_965214095.1 Candidatus Poribacteria bacterium
TGCAACATTTTTATTTTGTTATGATAACGGTAAGGGTTTATCGGTGCTGTGCAAATTTCGTCTTGGTTAATTGTGCCTAAATGGGATTAACGCGTAACGGTAGGGGTTCATGGCTTGTTAATATTTTGTGAGTTTGTAATATCCTGTGAGTCCTTATCCTGACTGCGTTGGTGGTGTCTCTGGACGTGAAGATGCAAGAAAGTATCAAATTAGAGAAAAAAATCTCTCTTTCAATACCTTACTGACTCTCTTTTATTACCGTTTTCGTCTCAAGTTGGGTTCTTCTGCTGCGATTCTTGTTGAAAATTCACAACGTCCGCGTCTTGGGTACCTTAAAGTTTTATGATATACTTCGCGGTACACAAAATCGCTTTGTTTGTCAACCCTTGCTATGACTGCGTTGGAACAGGCTTGAAAATATGCCCTGTGCGGTATCGGTAACGCTCTGTGCGGTATCGGTAACGCTCTGTGCGGTATCGGTAACGCTGGAGTCGGTTTCTAATTCTTCTTGTAGTTCCGTTTGTAAATTATGATAGGCTTGTGTGCATAAATCAAAATCACGTTGGATTGCTTTGGGTATGCTATCACCTAATGTGAGATTACGCCATAGACCTTTGCCCCGTGATCTACGTGTTTGTATCTCACACGTTTCTACATTCACACGCCATAACTGGTTGAAAGATAAACGCCAATTCCCGTCAATCTTCATGTCGCGGTTGTCACGTTTCTGTTCTTTTCGTTTCCGTCTACGATGCACAGGTTTCGGCTTTGCATTCGGCTTTGGATAGAGTTGATATTTCCCCGTCTCATTTTTCTTCGAGAGACGTTTTAAAAGTCCTGCCTGTTGTAATTCCTGGATACAATTTGAAACTGTCTGCGGACTCATGCGAACCCATTGACGTATCGTCTCAATACTTAATGATAGCGTTATACCTGTTTTCCAATCAGAATGCAACTTAAGAAGTATCCATATTAGCGCGGCTTTCCATGATATATCCCCGTTAAACAATCTTTCAAGGATTCCCCCTTTGCCCTGTGGTATAGCACATTTTAAAGGATTCCCGTTCTTGTCGGTGGGTATATCGGAATAGCTGCAGTTGTGATGCGTCACTCGGTATCTGCTGCCGGTATTCGTTCCCGTTGCTATACGTTGTATCCAATCCGTATCGGTAAGACTGGATAACGTATCCCTTATGTATCTGATGGATAATCCTGTGATGTTGGATAGCACACGTAACGATGATTTCCACGTCTTTCCACTATCCCAATTACTACGATAATTTAGGACTGTTAGAAGTAATGCCTCAACGTTTTTCAGGTTACCGAGTCGTAACTCTGATAATGCACTGGACTGTCCAAAAGGTAACTGGAACGTGCTTTCGGCTGTTGATTGTGGAACGTTATGTTCCGTGATCTCTGGCAATTCGGGTGCTTCTAAATACTGGCATGAATTGTCGGTGTTTCCGATAAGACCTGGATAAATGGATTGTTTATGCATTAATCTTTCCCCTTAACAAAGAAAAGGATAACGTACATTTTCTAACATTTTTAATTTGACAATGTTATTCAATGTGTGTTATCCTTTTCTTTGGTATTTTGGGGGTGTGGTGGTTTTCCACTGCCCCCTTTCAATTTTTTGAAACTATTAAACGAATTCCTATCAGTTTATACAATGCCCCCTTTTCTTGTCAAGTTAAAATAAAATAGACAGATAACCGACTCGGTTACCTGCCTGTCAAGGTGTAAAAGTGCTGTGATCTATTGCCTACGTCGTTTTTCTCTGTGTACGTGTTCTGTAAGAAGTGGTACCCCTGATGGATATGGCTTTCCCCTTGCGGGTTTGGTGTATTGATGATGTCCTTTTGTGACGGTGCATCGTCTAAATAAGACTGGACAGGATTCCCTTTTGTAAGTGTAGTATTCAAGGAAATTCATTGAAAATGTGCGATATCTAATGCTGGCTGTGCAGTTTATTGCCCCGTGTTCTTTGGTGTGTTTGCTGTTGCAAGTGTAGTATTCATCCCCACAACCTGCTACGTTTGGATTCGGGTCTTTGTCTCCCCCGCAGTATGCTTTATGGTCGTCTCTTGCTCCGTAGGGTGTATTATATTTTGCAAGACAATCGCCGTCAAAATATTTTGCCCCGAAGCAACTCCAGTAAATAGCCCATGTATTTGGGTAGTGTAGTTCTCTGGGTCCTTTTGGTTTATTTATGGGTTTTGATGGATAGTGACAATTGTAGGTATCAATAATGTCACATAGTGTTTTATACTCTTGTTTTGTGTCTCGTTCTGCTTCGTACAGTTTTCGGCAATGTTCCGTAATTTCATTGTTGATTTCTGCCCAATTCTGTAGTTTGTCAATATACGTTTTGGCTTTGTTTAATGCTTCGTCGTATGCTTCAAGTTGTCCATGAACATTTAGCATTACTGTGGATAGTATAAAATTTCTGTAGAGTTGTTCAATGTCGTATGTAACATTGTTACATATTGCAGCTGCCATTTGGCGTTTTATTTCCAAAAACTTGCCTTGTGCTTCAAGTCTATATAAGTCTATTAGTGAATTATTGTAAAGTCCTATTAGGATTCCGATTCTGCCTTCTGTTAAAGGTTCGTCTGTGCAATCTGCTTTTATGTTACCAGTGAATGTAATTGTAGTAAGAAGTATGCAGATTAAAATATATTGAAAAGACAAAGATAAATTTTTATTTTTCATAATTTTTCCTTATAGAAGTTATTGAGTTTGTGTATCGGGTGCTGGTGGTTGATCTATTAATGGGTTCTGCGCGTTTGTAGGTGGTTCTTTGTTTAGTGGAAATTGTTCAGTGAATGTTTTCCAATGTGCTTGTTTTAATTGTTGGCTTTTGTCAATTAAGTCGTTTGCTATAAGAGACAATTTTATTGAAGTGTCTGGGTTACTGTTTGCTAATGCTATGGCTGTCTTGTTTAATTCCGTTGCGGTTGTATCTAAATCTTTGATGTATTTCTCATCAGATTCGTAATTTTCCCGTTTTGGAATTAGACTGTTCCAATCTGTTTGTGCTGTGGTTACAGGTATATCAATATAGGTGGTTTCATTAGCGTTTGGATTATCTGTAGTGGCGTTTGCTGGTGTTGTTCTGTGCCATTGATTCCCGTGCCAATGCCCTGTTTCGTGTGTTTCGTTTGCTGGTGGTGGTTTGTCTGCTATTGATACACGTGACGGTGGCTTTGGCTGTTTGTCTTTTTGAATGAGTTGGAATTCTCTTTTGAGTTTCTGAATTTCTGTGTGATCTATGGTGACTTGCAGTATTGTTGCACAGATTACAAGTATTAAGAATATTCCAATTCCGTAGTAAAGTTTTTTCATGATGGTGTTTCCTATATAGGTTGTGCCACGTTGTGTGGCGTTATCGGTTTTGGTATCCGTCCAGTTAAAAGGAACGGGTACCCCTGCCGTCTAAAGCAACACGCTAAAATATAATTTTAGTGAAAGGGTACCCATGTTTGCGTGTTCTTTAGACGTATTCCGTATTATCTTAATTTTCGTTATTTTTGTCAACTAATTAAAATAAAAGGTGTTCAGATTGCGTTCTAACGAAGTTTTGACTATTGCCCTGTGTTCAGATATTCCCTTTATTCCTGCTGTCTCTGCGGTTGGGTGTTTCCTGCGGTTCTCTGTAAGGATTTTTGTTTCTCCCGGTGGTTGTTTTCAGATGTGTAAGTTAAAACGCTTTTTCAGTTGTGCCTTGATCTTATGGATTTCGCTTTCGGCTTGGCGGAGTCGTTCTTCCAGTTCTGACCTTTTGAGTCGGTTGATCGGTGTGAATTCCCGTGAATATTCTGATAATGCTTTCCGAATGGTGTTGATCGCTACGTTATATTTCAATGATAATGCTTTCCATGTCATGCCCTGTCGTTTATCCTGTTAGATATGTAGTCGTTATCAGTAAATAACGGTATCGGTTCGCTGGGCTTTGCTATTGTGAACCGATAGCACTTGTAAGATAGCGCAGCGGTTGCGAAGCAAATCTTACAAGCACTCTTTACCTTGTCCAACTGGGTTTATACCTGTTTGCTAAAATCATAAAAAGTTAACTATCAGTAAAAATAAATGTTAGGTCTTGACACTAATACTTTTATTTGCAACATTTTTATTTTGTTATGATAACGGTAAGGGTTTATCGGTGCTGTGCAAATTTCGTCTTGGTTAATTGTGCCTAAATGGGATTAACGCGTAACGGTAGGGGTTCATGGCTTGTTAATATTTTGTGAGTTTGTAATATCCTGTGAGTCCTTATCCTGACTGCGTTGGTGGTGTCTCTGGACGTGAAGATGCAAGAAAGTATCAAATTAGAGAAAAAAATCTCTCTTTCAATACCTTACTGACTCTCTTTTATTACCGTTTTCGTCTCAAGTTGGGTTCTTCTGCTGCGATTCTTGTTGAAAATTCACAACGTCCGCGTCTTGGGTACCTTAAAGTTTTATGATATACTTCGCGGTACACAAAATCGCTTTGTTTGTCAACCCTTGCTATGACTGCGTTGGAACAGGCTTGAAAATATGCCCTGTGCGGTATCGGTAACGCTCTGTGCGGTATCGGTAACGCTCTGTGCGGTATCGGTAACGCTGGAGTCGGTTTCTAATTCTTCTTGTAGTTCCGTTTGTAAATTATGATAGGCTTGTGTGCATAAATCAAAATCACGTTGGATTGCTTTGGGTATGCTATCACCTAATGTGAGATTACGCCATAGACCTTTGCCCCGTGATCTACGTGTTTGTATCTCACACGTTTCTACATTCACACGCCATAACTGGTTGAAAGATAAACGCCAATTCCCGTCAATCTTCATGTCGCGGTTGTCACGTTTCTGTTCTTTTCGTTTCCGTCTACGATGCACAGGTTTCGGCTTTGCATTCGGCTTTGGATAGAGTTGATATTTCCCCGTCTCATTTTTCTTCGAGAGACGTTTTAAAAGTCCTGCCTGTTGTAATTCCTGGATACAATTTGAAACTGTCTGCGGACTCATGCGAACCCATTGACGTATCGTCTCAATACTTAATGATAGCGTTATACCTGTTTTCCAATCAGAATGCAACTTAAGAAGTATCCATATTAGCGCGGCTTTCCATGATATATCCCCGTTAAACAATCTTTCAAGGATTCCCCCTTTGCCCTGTGGTATAGCACATTTTAAAGGATTCCCGTTCTTGTCGGTGGGTATATCGGAATAGCTGCAGTTGTGATGCGTCACTCGGTATCTGCTGCCGGTATTCGTTCCCGTTGCTATACGTTGTATCCAATCCGTATCGGTAAGACTGGATAACGTATCCCTTATGTATCTGATGGATAATCCTGTGATGTTGGATAGCACACGTAACGATGATTTCCACGTCTTTCCACTATCCCAATTACTACGATAATTTAGGACTGTTAGAAGTAATGCCTCAACGTTTTTCAGGTTACCGAGTCGTAACTCTGATAATGCACTGGACTGTCCAAAAGGTAACTGGAACGTGCTTTCGGCTGTTGATT
>CBDCAZ010000003.1:0-1407 GCA_965214095.1 Candidatus Poribacteria bacterium
TTTCATCATTTGTGTTGACATTTTCGTCTGCTGACATTATTGAATTCGCTGATGACACTCCTTGTAATTGAGATGTCCATCCAATTAGGACTTTGCGGTTTTGAACTTCAACATCTTTCAGCAAGTATTGAAGTAAACCTTCCTGTTGTAAGATTTTGGTGTATGCCACCCGTATCTCACTGAGACCTTCATAGAGTGGTAATTTTTCTATTGTTCTGCTTTGTGATTCCGATGGCCATTCGTTATTTTTTCCAAACGTAATTGTCCCCAAATAATTCGCTTTTTCACCAGAAATTTGCCACGCATTATCCAATTGTAATTCTTGTTGGGAGGCATCCAATGAGAAAAATGACTCCACTACATAAGTGCTGGGACTCCACGGTTCTATTAAAATTTCACGCAGTTGGTATGTTGAATCGTAAGACACCTGTGGCGGTTTGGCAATACTTTTCATTCTCAAAGGACGAATAAAGGAGTTTAGTGATAGTGGCATTGAAGTATTTGTGCGTGCAGCAGTTCTTACGGATACATAACTTTCCAAGTGAGCATTTTTCCGTTCAGAATAAATAGATAATATTGAAAACCTTTCAGCGGTTATTTTTTTAGGTATTACTGTCTGTGCTACAACGATAGCACTAACGGATACCAAGACGAAAATAAACCCGCCAATCCAATAACGACGATTTCTTTTTTGTGCAGATTTGCCGCGCTTTCCGATATAAAAGAGAAAACCACCAAAACTCAACAGATATATCGGCAGTACTATGGATAGTAGTTTTATAATAGGAATCTGTGTCGGCATTTTTGCAAGAAATTGTTTATGCAACTTTTCTTCATGTTGTCGAAATGGCGCGTACCGTTCAGCCTGTAGTTTCTGTGATTTTCCGTGTGTGTTAAGTAGCCAACGCCAAAAAGTTTCACCTACTTTCAACTCAGATAAGGGCGGTGCATTGTAATCAAAAGAGAAGCATATAATCTGACCACTGCCAAAGTCTCGTTTCGCAATGTATATCTGTTCATCGGTACCAAGTAGTGTTTGACATCCTTGTTTCAGTTCAAAATGAATGTTCTTGAAGGTGGATACTGCATCGTCTTTAGATGATTTATCTTCAGAATTTAATCCCAGTTGTTTTCGTAAAACCATTGGAATGCTATGGATTGTTTCTTCACGTATTAACCTGATAGGAAGAAGGTGTTCAACGAAACTATCTTTTAGGAATTGAAAGTTACTGCCGCCTGATAAAATAAGTGTCCCACCACGTTGCACCCAATCTAAAAGTGCTGACTGCTGTGATTTTAATACGCGTTTTCTGTAAGTGATACCTCACGAATAATAACCAGATCAACAGCATCATAACCAATCCACCTTGTTGGCATCGCGCGGGAATTTTGTAGATAATCAACATA